>NZ_CP085705.1:0-31784 GCF_020691745.1 Pseudomonas sp. HN2-3 | reverse complement strand
GGCATCCGTGTTAGCCATGAATGGGAAGGTCCTAGGATTGCGGGTTTGCGGAGATGGCGCTGGCTTATACCAACGCAGCATTGTGCGGGTGCGGATTCTGTTTAAACCAATGTGAAAATTTTGTCACGGCCGCATTTCTGCTTATTTCACGACCGTTGCCTGTGTGTGTGTGTGTGTGCGTGTGTAGGAGCGGCCTTGCGTCGCGAACGGGTCGCGCAGCGGCCCCGGGTTCTGTGGCGCAGCAAAAATCGCCGGGGCCGCTGCGCAGCCCGTTCGCGACGCAAGGCCGCTCCTACACACAGGGCGTCAGATGCGTATATTGCCCCTGGGCCCGGCAATCGCCCAGATCACCAGCCCGATCACCGGCAGCAGCGCGATCAGCAAAATCCACAGCACCTTGACCCCCACTTCGCTGCCGCTCTTGATCACATTGAGGATCGCCCAGATATCCAGCGCCAGAATGATCAGCCCAACCAGGCCATTGAATGTGGACCCCATGCCCGTTACTCCCCTGCAAAGACGTTGCAGCACAGCATAGCCAGCTATCACGTCGATAGAAGGGAATCCTTGGCCGATTGCGCGGGTCCTTGCTTAGACTGCCTGTATTCACTGATTCGAGGTTCGCATGCCACCCGCCCATACCGAAACGGCCACTTCCCCTTCGTTGCTGAGCGCCTGGCGACAACAGGTGGTGAACACCCCCTGGCTCAGCGCCGGCCTGGGCTTGAGCCTGCTAGCGGTCGTCGTGCTGCTGGCGGCGAGCCTGTGGAACGCGGTCAGCGGTGACCATGCCGACAACCTGCACCTGGCGTTGCTGGGCGGCCTGTCCGGTTTTGCTGCCACCGCCCTGGGGGCAGTCCTGGCCGTGGTGCTGCGCGATGTCAGCGCGCGCACCCAGGATGTGATGCTCGGTTTTGCTGCGGGCATGATGCTGGCAGCCAGTTCATTCTCGCTGATTCTGCCGGGCCTGGACGCCGCCCGCGAGATCACCGGCAACGGCCCGGCGGCGGCCTTCACCGTGGTGCTGGGCATGGGCCTGGGCGTGCTGCTGATGCTGGGCCTGGACCGTTTCACCCCGCACGAACATGAAAGCACTGGCCGATGCGGCCCAGAGGCAGAACGCATCAACCGGGTGTGGCTGTTCGTGCTGGCAATTACCTTGCACAACCTGCCCGAGGGCATGGCAATTGGTGTGAGCTTCGCCAATGGCGACATGAACATCGGCCTGCCGCTGACCAGCGCAATCGCCATCCAGGACATCCCTGAAGGCCTGGCCGTGGCCTTGGCCCTGCGGGCCACGGGGCTGTCGAACATGAAGGCGGCGCTGGTGGCGATCGGTTCGGGCTTGATGGAGCCGCTGGGCGCAGTCATCGGCCTGGGCATTTCCACCGGCTTCGCCTTGGCCTACCCGATTAGCATGGGGTTGGCGGCGGGGGCGATGATCTTCGTGGTGTCCCACGAGGTGATTCCAGAAACCCACCGCAACGGCCACCAGACGGCGGCGACCCTGGGGTTGATGGGCGGGTTCGGGGTGATGATGTTCCTGGATACCGCGCTGGGCTGAAGCGCTCGGTTGTCTGTGCCGGCCTCTTCGCGGGACAAGCCCGCTCCCACAAGTCTGAAGGTGCACTAAACCTGTGGGAGCGGGCTTGTCCCGCGAAGAGGCCGGTACAGCAAGCGATCAGGTCAAACGTGAACCGCGACCTTCAAAGCCTCCAAAGCCGGCTCGACCTTGATCCCGACTTCGGCCCCCAGCTCCTGCACCCGTGCCAAGTCGTGCTGGCCCACCATCACCATCTGCAACTCATCATCCAGCAACTGGCTGAAATTGAGCAGCACATAACCACCAGCCTCCTTGTTCAAGGCCCCCATCTGCACCTGGATACGATTGAGTGCGGTCAGCGGCTCGGTGCGCGCCAGCTGCTTGGCTTTGAGGGTGAATGGCACGCTCTTGTCGAACGAATCGGTGATGTTCTGGAACAGCTCTTGGTAGCTGTCTGCTTGGAACAACACGGTGTCCGGCAGGCTGCCGAGCACGACCCACTCACACCAAGGCAATGGGGAAGCTGTCGTCGTAGTTGATGTCCGGATTGGCCGCCAGGAAGGCGGCTGGGTCGGCGTAGGCCTGTGCGGCCTCGTCGGCGATGCGCTCGATGTCTTCCTCGCGCATGCAGCCGGCGCCAATGAGGGTGATGAGTTCGAGCAACTGGTTTTTCATGTAGGGGGCCTGCGGCGGGTGAAAAGTCGCCAAGGATAGCCGCAAACGCCCCCTCAGGGTTAGCCGGCCAGCGCTTGCAAGCGCGCTACCGCATCGACTGCGCCCATGGTTTGCGCGGCCATCAGCGCGGTGGCGGCCACGGGCATCCTGGCGCGCCGGGTCGGCACCTTGGGCCAGCAAGTAGTCGATGATCTCGCGGCGGTTGAACATGGCCGCCAGCATCAACGCGGTGCGCCCGTCCTGGGCGGCGGCATCCACCGGCACGCCGTGCTCCAGCAGCAGACGGATCATCGCCAGGTCGCCTTTGAACGCAGCGCCGGCAATCGGCAGTTGCCCATTGTCATTGGCAAGCAGCGGGTCGGCGCTGTGTTCCAGCAGCACGCGAACCGCGTCGAGGTGGCCGTGATAGCTGGCCAACATCAGCAGGGTGTCACCCTTGTGATTGCGCAGGTTGGCCGGCAGACCGCTGGCAAGCAAGCGCCCGAGCATGTCGGCATCGCCTTGGCGGGCACGCTCGAAGACCTGCTCGGCAAAGGCCGCTGTTTCGTCATCGGTCATGGCGGCGGGCGCGGGTTGGGTGGACATGTTGAACCTCCTGGCAGAAATGATTGCCTAATTTTTTGTCAGGCAAGCCCGGCGGGTCAAAGGTTCAGATTCTATCGAGCCGATAGTTAACTCAGGGCTCGTGCAAAATGCACTGTGCAAAATGCACGACCATGCAGGTTGCACGAGACAGCCCTGGCGAAATAAGCTCAAGACATTGATTTTAAAGGACTTTTAGCTAGAAAGTTTTTTGGCACGGTCGCTGCAACCATCAACTCACGTCTGCCACACAACAGTCAGGAGTTGATATGGACCTCATCCAGGAAAAGTTCGTCTCGGTGTTTTCGGCCTACCAGGTCGCTACCCAGCCCCGCCCCGATGGTGGTGTCTTGCTGACCCTGCGTGCCGCTGATGGCAAGGTTACCCGCCGCGTGTTGACCTACGGGCAACTGCACAGCGCCGAGCAGCTGTCCTGGGCGATCAGCGCCATTCGCCGTGACCTGGCTGAACAGGCGAGCGAACTGCCCGTCATTACCATGCTGCAGAGCCAGCAACGGTTTGCATTGCCGACCTATCGCTGATTCTTTTGCCGGTTTCTTCGCGGGGCAGACTTGCTCCGCGAAGAAACCGGTACACGTATCACAGCTCGTCGATGCCCAAGAACGCTCGGGCAGTCTCGTCCCCAGTAAGCCTCGCCTGCATCCCCTGCTCACTGCCAAACAACCGCAACGCCACGCAGAACGGCGTCTCCCCCAGCTCTACCCAGCGCCGCGTGCCGGCCGGGACCACCAGCTGGTCACCCTTCTCGCACAGCACCGAATACACGAACCCACCCAGGCGCAAGCCCACCTGCGCCCGCCCGCTGACGACCGCAAACACCTCTTCGGCGTCATGCACGTGTTCATCACGCACATCGGCCTGCAGCGGGTCCGCGCCGTCACGGTTGAGTACCGCGAAGACCGTACTGCCATGGCCGGTCATCAGTTGATCGAGGTAGTCGCCGCACGCGGCCATGACCTCGTCTGTGGCGCTGCCGGGGCGAACCCTTAGCTCAAGCGGGCGGTGGACGAAGCGCACGCCCTGCTCGGCCAGCGTGGCCTGTATATCGTCGTGGTGGGTCAGCAGCTTGTTCGGCAGCTCCGGGCTGGACGGGTGGAAAACGCTGAGGATACTCATCAGTGGCGGGTCCTGGTCGATTGCGAACAAAGGGCAATGATAACGGCTGCGGCCAAGGCTGCGGCACTGGCCATACCAAAGGTGAAGGCTGGCCCCAGCAGGTTCCAGCTGTAGCCCGAATACAAGGCGCCAAGCGCACCGCCGGTGCCCGACAGTGCCGCGTACAACGCCTGGCCCTGGCCTTGCTGGCGCGCGCCGAAGCTGGCCTGGACGAACGCAATGCAAGCGGCATGAAAGCAACCGAAAGTAGCCGCGTGCATCACCTGGGCCAGCACGAGCACTGCCGGGTCATCCGCCAAGGTGCCAAGCAACAGCCAGCGCACGGCGGCCAACAGGAAGCTGGCCAGCAGCACCCGCTGCACGGAAAACCGCGCGAAGACCCGGCTCATGGCCATGAACACCAGCACCTCGGCCACCACCCCCAGCGCCCACAACAGGCCGATGGCGCCACGGCTGTAGCCCAGGTGCTCCAGGTGCAGGGTGAGGAAGGTGTAGTACGGCCCGTGGCTGAGCTGCATCAGCGCCACGCACACATAGAACGCGATAACCCCAGGCGCCCGTAGCTGCTGCACGAAGCCCCCCGCGCCGCTGCGCTCTCCCTGCTCTACCGGCTGGGCATTGGGCACCCACAGGCTGGCGGCGACGATGCCGGCCATGATCGTGACGAGGGCTACCGGGTAGATGTCCAGGCTCAGCCACTCGAACAACCGACCCAAGCCGACCACGGTCAGGATGAAACCGATCGAGCCCCACAGGCGTACCTGGCTGTAGCGGGACGTTTGCCCGTGCAGGTGGGCCAGGGTGATGACCTCGAACTGCGGCAGCACCGCGTGCCAGAAAAACGCATGCAAGGCCATGACCAGCGCCAGCCAGGCGTAGCTCTTGCCGAAGAAGATCAGGGCGAAGCTGGCCAAGGTGGACAACGCCCCCAGGCGCACGATCAGCAGGCGCTGGCCGGTACGGTCGCCCAGCCAGCCCCACAGGTTGGGCGCGATGCAGCGCATCAGCATGGGGATGGCCACCAGCTCGCCGATGCGCGCCGGGGAGAAACCCAGGTGGTCGAAGTACAACGCCAGGAAGGGGGCGGTGGAGCCCAGCAGGGCGAAGTAGAAAAGGTAGAAGCTGGACAGGCGCCAGTAGGGAATCGGGGGCATGGTGGCTCAGCCAGTTTTGTTGTTGCCGGTGCCGGCCTCTTCGCGGCTAAACACGCGAAGAGGCTGGCACCGACGAATCAGAGCTGGCCCAGCACCGGAGTACTGACCTTGACCTCGGCATTCTGCGCACGGTGACGCAGCAGGTGGTCCATCAGCGCAATGGCCATCATCGCCTCGGCGATCGGCGTGGCGCGGATGCCGACACACGGGTCATGACGCCCCTTGGTGATCACTTCGACCGGATTACCATTCACATCGATCGAGCGGCCCGGCACCGTGATGCTCGACGTCGGTTTCAGCGCCAGGTGCGCAACGATAGGCTGCCCCGAGGAAATACCGCCAAGAATGCCGCCAGCGTTGTTGCTGAGGAAGCCTTCCGGGGTCATTTCGTCACGGTGCTCGGTGCCACGCTGGGCGACACTGGCAAAGCCCGCGCCGATTTCCACACCCTTGACCGCGTTGATGCTCATCAGCGCATGGGCAAGTTCCGCGTCGAGGCGGTCGAAGATGGGCTCGCCCAGGCCCGGCATCACCCCTTCGGCGACCACGGTGATCTTGGCCCCAACCGAATCCTGGTCGCGGCGCAGCTGGTCCATGTAGGCCTCGAGCTCCGGCACCTTGTCCGGGTCGGGGCTGAAGAAGGCGTTCTGCTCTACCGATGCCCAGGTCTTGAACGGGATCTCGATCGGGCCGAGCTGGCTCATGTAGCCGCGCACGGTGATGCCCTGGGTGGCCAGGTACTTCTTGGCGATGGCCCCCGCCGCCACGCGCATGGCGGTTTCGCGGGCCGAGCTGCGCCCGCCGCCGCGGTAATCACGTTCACCGTACTTGTGGTGGTAGGTGTAATCGGCGTGCGCCGGGCGGAACAGGTCCTTGATCGCCGAATAGTCCTTGGACTTCTGGTCGGTGTTACGGATCAGCAGGCCGATCGAGCAGCCCGTGGTGCGCCCTTCGAACACGCCGGAGAGGATTTCCACCTCGTCCGGCTCTTGGCGCTGGGTAGTGTGCCGGCTGGTGCCGGGCTTGCGCCGGTCGAGGTCATGCTGCAGGTCGGCCAGGGAGATCTCCAGGCCCGGTGGGCATCCATCGACAATGGCGACCAACGCCGGGCCATGGCTTTCGCCAGCGGTGGTGACAGTGAACAGCTTGCCGTAGGTATTGCCGGACATGGACGCTCCGCGAGTCTGCCTGAGATGAACGAAAGCGGCAGTATACGGAAAATTTCAACAGGAATGGTCGTCTGTACTGGCCTTGCGAACCTTCACGCAAACATTAGGTCATATTCATCACCTCCCCACCGTAGTACCCCATGATGCCGCGCCTCGTCGCCCTGCTTTTCATGCTCTGTGCCAGCCTCGCCCAGGCCGCCTCCCCCACCGTCCTGCAACGCCCCATCGACCTGGACACCGGCCAGGGCGTGCTGCACGGCAGCCTGCTGTTGCCGCAGCAGGCCACCCCGCCCCCCGTGGTGTTGATCATCGCTGGTTCCGGCCCGACGGACCGCGACGGCAACAACCCGGCCTCGGGGCGTATCGACAACCTCAAGCGGCTGGCCCTGTTGCTGGCCGGCGACCACATTGCCAGCGTGCGCTTCGACAAACGTGGCGTGGCCGCCAGCCAACCGGCGACGCCCGACGAACGTGACCTCAGCGTCGAGCGCTATGTCGCCGATGTGGTGGCCTGGAGCCGCAAGCTCAAGGCCGACCCGCGTTTCGGCCCACTGATTCTGGTCGGCCACAGCGAAGGCGCGCTGATCGCCAGCCTGGCTGCCGAGCAGGCCGGCGCCAGCGCGGTGATCACCCTGGCCGGCAGCGGCCGGCCGCTGGCTGAGGTGCTGCGCGAACAGCTGGCCCAGCGCCTGCCGCCCGCCCAACTGGCCCGTGGCAGTGCCTTGCTCGACCGCCTGCAGGCTGGGCAGACCAGCCTGGACGTACCCGCTCCGCTGCGCCAGGTGTTCCGCCCCAGCGTGCAGCCCTACCTGATTTCGCTGTTCCGGCAGAACCCGGCGGCGGCGTTCGCGCAACTGCCGATGCCGGCGCTGATTGTCCAGGGCCGTAATGACGTGCAGGTAGACGTGACCGATGCCGAACGCCTGAAGGCAGCTAAACCTGATGCGCAATTGGTCTTGATCGATGGCATGAACCACATGCTGCGCATCAGCCCCAAGGGCATGAGCCAGCAACGTGACAGCTACCTCAACCCAGAGCTGCCTCTGGCTCGCGAACTGGGGGAGCGAATCGTGACGTTCATCCAGCATTTGCCATCGGCCTGACCCTCAGGTCTTGAACGCCGCTGCCGATAACGTGGGTGGTGGCGAGAATCCGGGGCCGCTGCGCAGCCCTTTCGCGACGCAAGGCCGCTCCTACAAAAAAGCACGCGATGCCCTGTAGGGGTGGCCTTGCGTCGCGAAAGGGGCACGCAGTGCCCCCTCAGGCTGCCAGCACGTACATAAGGACAGCCCTGATGACCATTGCCCCTACCGCCGTAGACCCGGCCGAACAGCCACAACCCGAGGACGGCGCCACGCTGCCTTGGGCAGACCTTGCCGTCGAACACTTCCAGCTGTTGCGCCTGGCGCCCCTGCCCACCGACCGCGCCACCGGCGCCCGCCCGCTGCGGTTCGTGCAGTTCGGCTATGCCGAGCGCCACGACAAGGCGCACAGCCTGCTGCGTATGGAAATCCAGCTGCCTGGGCAAAAAGTGCGCAAAGAGCAGAACCACCTGGACATCCGCGTCGACCACGCCGAGCGCCGGGTGCGCATTGGCAGCGACCAGGGCCTGCAACTGGAGCCGCTGAACCGCGGCATCGGCCGCTTCATGCTGGCCCAGGCCGTGCAATGGTTGCAGCGCAAGTGGTCGCATTACCAGGTCGAAGGCATGGCACTGCCGAACAAGGATGCCCTGAGCGAGGATTCACGCCTGCGCCGCGACCAGTTCCTGCATGGGGTTGGCATCAAGGTCGAATATGAAGACCCTCAGCACCTGAAAGGCCGCACCGTGGAAATCACGGTGGGCCAGCTCAAGGCCGCCTGGAGCAACGAGCGGCTGCAGCGGGTCGAGATTCTCGACGCGGCCAACCTGCTGCAGCAGGCCGACCAGCAGTTGCAAGAGAAGGAAGGCCAACTGCGTGAGCGGGATGAGCGTGTGGCCAAGTACCGGCGCGAAGACGGCGGGTTGCGCTTTACCATCACCTGCCTGGTGGCCTTTGCGGTGTTTCAGGCCGGGTTGCTGATCTGGATTGCAACCCGCTGAAAGGGTGGCTGCGGCCCCAAGTCAAACGCGGGCTTTGAACAGCTCCTGATGCTGGCGGCACTGCTCGGCCGTCAGCATGAACACCCCATGCCCGCCACGCTCGAACTCCAGCCAGGCAAAATCCACCTCGGGGTACAGCGACTCGACGTGCACCTGGCTGTTACCCACTTCGACGATCAGCAAACCCTTGTCGTTGAGGTGGTCTGCCGCCTCGGCAAGCATGCGCCGCACCAGGTCCAGGCCATCGTTACCGCAGGCCAGGCCCAGTTCGGGCTCGTGGTGGTACTCGGCCGGCATGTCATCGAAGTCTTCGGCGTCGACGTACGGCGGGTTGGACAGGATCAGGTCGAAACGCTGCCCTGGAAGGCCATCGAAGCCGTCGCCCTGCACGGTGTAGACGCGCATGTCCAGGCCATGCCGTTCGATGTTCTGGTTCGCCACCTCAAGGGCATCGAACGACAGGTCACCCAGCACCACTTCAGCCTCGGGGAACACTTCGGCCGCCACGATGCCGATGCAACCGGAGCCTGTGCACAGGTCGAGAATGCGCGCAGGCTCTGACGCCAGCCACGGCTCGAAACGTTTTTCGATCAGCTCGCCAATGGGCGAACGGGGCACCAGCACCCGCTCGTCGACGATGAACGACATGCCGCAAAACCACGCCTCGCCCAACAAGTAGGCTGTTGGCACACGCTCTTCGATGCGCCGCTTCAACAGGTGCTGCAGGCGCACGCGCTCGTCGTCCTCGAGCATGCAGTCCAGGTAGCTGTCGGCCACCTCCCACGGCAGGTGCACGGCGCCCAGCACCAGCAAGCGGGCTTCGTCCCAGGCGTTGTCGGCACCGTGGCCGAAGAACAGCTCGCGCTCGTGGAAGCGGCTGACCGCCCAGCGGATGTAGTCGCGCAGCGTGCGCAGACGGGATGTGATCACGGGGTACTCCTAATTCAGACCGTACAAAAGTCTAACAGCCCAACCCGCACAAATGTTCCTTCGGGTCGCTCAAAGGCTAGCCACAGGCCAGTAACTACGCCGCTTGCGATGTCAACCATTCCCATTGACGCCAAGGCAAGGGACAATAGGTATACAAAAGCCCTTCCAAGGAGCCCTTGATGTCCGTTCCAACCACGATGTTCCGCCTCACTGGCCGCGACTACCCGCCGGCCAAGTTGAGCCACGCCAGCCTGATCATCATCGATGCGCAGAAGGAGTACCTGAGTGGTCCCCTGGCGCTGTCGGGCATGGACGAGGCCGTGGCCAACATCGCCCGGTTGCTCGACGCTGCGCGCAAGAGCGGCCGCCCGATCATCCACGTCCGCCACTTGGGCACTGTCGGTGGCCGCTTCGACCCACAAGGCAGCGGCGGCCAGTTCATCCCCGGGCTGGAGCCGCACGATGGCGAAATCGTCATTGAAAAGCGCATGCCCAACGCGTTCAAGAACACCAAGCTGCACGACACTTTGCAGGAGCTTGGCCACCTGGACCTGATCGTCTGCGGTTTCATGAGCCATTCCAGCGTCAGCACCACCGTGCGCCGCGCCAAGGACTATGGTTATCGGTGCACCCTGGTGGAAGACGCCTCGGCGACCCGCGACCTGGCGTTCAAGGACGGGGTGATCCCGGCCGCGCAGATCCACCAGTGTGAAATGGCCGTGATGGCCGACAACTTCGCCTGTGTCGCCCCTACCGCCAGCCTGATCTGATCCAAAGGCCGGTAATTACCGCCCGGCAGCCGGGCGGAACCCAACGGGCGAGCGCAGGTCGAATTCCGGATATCCACAGAGAAAATCGGAATGAAGCTTAAAGGCAGTTTCGACGCCAAGCGCCTGCGCCCGCGCGAACCACGCAACTGGGGCGCTCGCCTGGCCGCCGGCCTGTCGGCCCTGCTGGCAACGCTGGGTGTGCTGCTGGCCATGGCCGGCATCGCCGGCCTGCTGGGCAATTACCCGGCCCTGGCCGAACTCAATGCCAACCGGCCGCTGTCGGCCACCCTCACGGCAGGGGGGTTGTTATTGCTGTGGCTGGGCGTGAGGTTTTGGCGGCGTAGCCGCATTCGCCTGCGCCGTGGCCGTGAGCTGAACCTGTCGCCGCATTTGATGAAAAAACACGACTGACGTTTCCACTGATGCCGCGAAGAAGCCCGCGCAGACTACACATGGCTGCACAGCCGCCCACAGTCGCGTAAACTACGCCGCCCACGTGGAGGCATCATGCAAGACAACGACTTTTCCCTGTTCCATGCCGAAGTGCGCGGCGTCAAGCCGATCAAGCACGACCGTGCCGAGGTCGGCAAACCCAAGGCCGACCGCAAGCAACTGGCCGGCCTGCGGCAGGCGGCCACCGTGCGCAGCGACAAGGCACTGGTGATCGATGGCATGTCCGACCAGTTCGTCATCGACGTCGGCGCCGAAGACGAGTTGATGTGGCGCCGTGACGGCGTGCAAGAAACCCAGCTGCGCAAACTCAAACTCGGCCAGATCGCCTTCGAGGGCAGCCTCGACCTGCACGGCATGACCGTCGAGAAAGCCCGTGAGACCCTCTGGGACTTCATCGCCGAGGCCACCAAGCTGGAAGTGCGCTGCGTGCGCGTCACCCACGGCAAGGCCGCACGCCTCGACGGCAAGCGCCCGATGATCAAGAGTCACGTCAACACCTGGCTGCGTCAGCACCCGCAAGTGCTCGGTTTTGCCTCGTGCAATGCGCGCCATGGCGGCACCGGCGCAGTCTACGTGATGCTCAAACGAACCATGCTTGAAGGACGCGACGAGTAACGCCGCGCTTGCAGCGCCGCCCTTGCCGCCGTACCCTTCGTTTTTGCGATTTTTCCCACAGGTAGATACATGTCCCTGGAACAGAACTACACCGAGATTCTCAGCCAGATCGGCGAGGACGTCTCCCGTGAGGGCCTGCTCGACACGCCCAAGCGGGCTGCAAAGGCCATGAAGTACCTTTGCCGCGGTTATGAGCAGACGCTGGAAGAAGTCACCAACGGCGCGCTGTTCACCTCCGATAACAGCGAGATGGTGCTGGTCCGGGACATCGAGCTGTACTCGATGTGCGAGCACCACATGCTGCCTTTCATCGGCAAGGCTCACGTTGCCTACCTGCCCAAGGGCAAGGTTCTGGGCCTGTCGAAAGTTGCCCGCATCGTCGACATGTACGCCCGTCGCCTGCAGATTCAGGAAAACCTCAGCCGCCAGGTCGCCGAAGCTGTCGAGAAGGTGACCGGCGCCGCTGGCGTGGCCGTGGTGATCGAAGCCAAGCACATGTGCATGATGATGCGCGGTGTCGAGAAGCAGAACTCGAGCATGATCACCTCGGTGATGCTGGGCGAGTTCCGCGAAAACGCGGCCACCCGCAGCGAGTTCCTCAGCCTGATCAAGTGATCGGCTGGTGATCCCGAGCCGACCCTGCGGGGTCGGCTTTTCTTTTCAGGAGTTGCCCATGATCGTCAAAGCCCTACGGGTTGGCCTCGGCCAGCTCATCGTGTTCGGCGACTGGATCAGCCGCCCAGCCAAGCGCAAGCGCGATGCCGCCGCCCAGGCGCGCGTCGAGCAAGCGGCCAGTAGCCTCGCGCTGTACCAGTTCCATGCCTGCCCATTCTGCGTCAAGACCCGCCGCACCCTGCACCGCCTGAATGTGCCGATGGCGTTGCGTGACGCCAAGAACGACCCGGTGCATCGCCAGGCGCTGCTCGAAGGCGGAGGCCGGGTCAAAGTGCCGTGCCTGCGCATCGAGGAAGACGGCAAGGTGAGCTGGATGTACGAGTCCAAGGCGATCATTGCCTACCTGGACAAGCGCTTCGCCTGACCTCTAGGCACGGGCCGGCTCAGCCCACCATCGGCACATGCCGAGGGTGGCTGGCCACCCGCTCCAGCCAGGCCCTGACCGCCGGGTAGTCCGCCAGGTCGAACCCACCCTGCTGGGCCACATGGGTATAGGCATACAGCGCCACATCGGCAATCGAATAGCGCTCGCCGACCAGGTACGGCGTCATCTGCAACTGCCGCTCCATGACCTTGAGCGCCTTGTAGCCACCTTTGTGCAGCTTGCGGTATTCCTCCAGCCGGTCATCCGGCAGCCCCAGGTAGAACTGAATGAACCGCGCCACGGCGATGTAAGGCTCATGGCTGTACTGCTCGAAGAACTGCCACTGCAACACCTGCGTGCGCAAGCGCGGCTCGGTAGGCAGGAAGTCACTGCCGTCGGCAAGGAAGTTGAGGATGGCGTTGGATTCCCACAGGTACGTGCCGTCTTCCAGCTCCAGCACCGGCACCTTGCCATTGGGGTTCATCGCCAGGAACTCGGGGGTCTCGGTCTCCCCCTTGAGAATATCCACCGGGTGCCACTCATACGGCCGACCCAGCAGGCTCAACATCAGCTTGACCTTGTAGCAGTTGCCCGACTGGTAGTCCCCATAGACCTTGTACATCGCCCTCCCCTCCCATGCAGTTGTGCATTCGTGCCCAATAGTTGGCGACTGTACGGCTAAAAGCAATGGCCGCTGTATGGCAAGGATCAACCTTGCTCGCGTTAGTCTGAAAAAACTGCTTACACCTTTACAAGGATTTTTTTCATGACCGATGCCACCTCCGCCCGCCTGCGGCCCCTGGCAGACAGCTCCCCGTCGGCGGTTGTCGCCGGCTTCATTGCCATGCTCACCGGCTATACCAGCTCACTGGTGCTGATGTTCCAGGCCGGCCAGGCGGCAGGGCTGACCAGCGCGCAGATTTCGTCCTGGATCTGGGCGCTGTCGATCGGCATGGCGGTGTGCAGCATTGGCCTGTCGCTGCGCTATCGCACGCCGATCACCGTGGCCTGGTCGACCCCCGGCGCCGCGCTGCTGATCACAAGCCTGGGCGGGGTGAGTTATGGTGAGGCCATCGGCGCCTACATCACCTGCGCCGTGCTGGTGCTGATCTGCGGCCTGACTGGCAGTTTCGAGCGACTGGTCAAGCGTATTCCGGCCTCGTTGGCCTCGGCGCTGCTGGCCGGCATCCTGTTCAAGATCGGCAGCGAGATCTTCGTCGCCGCCCAGCACCGCACGCTGCTGGTGCTTGGCATGTTCTTCAGCTACCTGCTGGTCAAACGTCTGTCACCGCGCTACTGCGTGCTGGCTGCGCTGCTGGTCGGCACCGCGCTGTCCGGCGCCCTTGGCCTGCTGGACTTCAGCGGGTTCAGCCTGGAAGTGGCAACGCCGGTATGGACAACGCCGAGCTTCTCGCTGGCGGCGACCATCAGCATCGGTATTCCGCTGTTCGTGGTGGCCATGACCTCGCAGAACATGCCCGGCGTGGCCGTGCTGCGTGCCGACGGCTACCAGGTGCCCGCCTCGCCGCTGATCTCGGCTACCGGGTTTGCCTCGTTGCTGCTGGCACCGTTCGGCTCGCACGGGGTCAACCTGGCGGCGATCAGCGCGGCGATCTGCACCGGGCCGCACGCCCATGAAGACCCGAGCAAGCGTTATACCGCGGCAGTGTGGTGCGGGATTTTCTATGGCATTGCCGGGGTATTCGGGGCGACCTTGGCGGCATTGTTTGCCGCGCTGCCGAAAGAGCTGGTGCTGTCAATTGCGGCCTTGGCGTTGTTCGGCTCGATCATGAACGGGTTGACCGTAGCCATGGGTGAGGCGCGTGAGCGTGAGGCGGCGTTGATCACCTTCATGGTCACGGCTTCAGGGTTGACGCTGTTCTCCATTGGCTCGGCGTTCTGGGGGATCGTGGCGGGGGTGTTGACCTTGCTGATCCTCAACCCACGTAGAGCCTGACGGTTTTTGTAGCTTGTGTCGGCCTCTTCGCGGGGCAAGCCCGCTCCCACAGAGACTGCACTCCCACAGAGACTGTGCTTACTGGACTGCCCCCAAGAAGTTGGACAAAAAATCCAACCCTTGGGGGGACCGATGGGCAAATACACAGAGCAGTTCAAACTCACAGCCATCTCAGCCTACCTAGATGGTAGCGATGGGCTTCCGAAAAGTAGCCCAGCGTTTCGGTATCGACGTCAGTCTGCTGCGCCGGTGGGTCTCCAGCTATCAGAGCAAGTCCAGCCTTAGTCCGCGCTCGCACGGGCAGCGCTATGACGACGACTTCAAGCGCCAAGTGCTGAGCCACATGCACGAGCATCGTCTCTCTCTTCGCCAAACCGCTGCGCATTTTGGCCTCGGCCAGTCCTCGCAGATAGGCAACTGGCAGCGGCAGTACTACAGTGGTAGCCCTGTAGCCCCTGTCATCCGCCAGAAAAAGCCGATTAAAGTGCCGAAGAAGATTAAACGAGGTCAAGCTGAGCACCCCCAAGGAATTGGGCGGCGCGGGGGGGCAAGGCACCAACCCAGAGCAGCTGTTCGCTGCCGGCTACTCGGCCTGCTTCATCGGTGCCCTGAAGTTTGTTGCCGGGCAAGAGAAGAAAGCCCTGCCAGCAGATGCCTTGATCACTGCCAAGGTGGGCATTGGCCAGATTGAGGGTGGTTTCGGCCTGGACATCGACCTGCACATCAACCTGCCAGGCCTGGCCCAGGCCGATGCCGAAGGGCTGGTGGAGAAGGCGCACAAGGTCTGCCCTTACTCCAATGCCACCCGCGGCAATGTGGATGTAAGGCTGCATGTAACGGTCTGAACACAGGTATAAAAAAAACCCGGCCGAGGCCGGGTTTTTTGCTGCATCTCAAGAACACTTACTTCTTGGCGCGGCCTTTGTACGAACCGCCTTCGCGGGTATCGATCTCGATCAGGTCGCCGATTTCGATGAAGTCAGCAACGCTGAGCTCAGTACCGTTCTTCAGCTTGGCAGGTTTCATGACCTTGCCCGAAGTGTCGCCGCGAGCGGAACCTTCGGTGTAGTCAACCTGGCGCACGATGGTGGTCGGCAGTTCTACCGACACCAGGCGGCCTTCGAAGAAGACGGCTTCGCAGATGTCGTCCATGCCTTCTTCGATGAACGGCAGAACGGCTTCGATATCTTCGGCGTTCAGCTCGTACATGGAGTAGTCGGTGGTGTCCATGAAGGTGTACGTGTCACCGCTGATGAACGACAGGGTCGCTTCTTTGCGATCCAGGATCACGTCGTCCAGCTTGTCGTCCGCACCGTATACGGTTTCGGTCTTGTAGCCGGTCAGCAGGTTCTTCAGCTTGGTCTTCATGATCGCGCTGTTACGGCCCGATTTGGTGAACTCAGCTTTTTGCACCAGCCACGGGTCGTTGTCGATCCGCAGTACGGTACCGGGTTTCAGTTCTTTACCAGTTTTCATTGCGAAGTATCCGAATCTGGATGGATTTATAAAAATCGAGGCCGCATATCATAGCCAATTTCGGTAAAACTGTACCAGCGCCATGGCAAGGTCTGGCCGAGTGGCCTGACGGGCCGCCCAATCACGGGCATGTTGCTGCAGTTCTGGCCAGTGTTGCTGGGCCGCTTGCCACGCCTGGCCGACGTCACGGTCCATGTTCCAGGCACGCCACAATGCCACCAGGGCGGCAGAGGCATCGGCTGACAGGCCGTGTCGATAATGCTCAAGGAACGCTTCGAGCTTTTCCCAATGGGCATTCTCGTCCTGCACGTAGATGTGCCACAGCATCGGGCGCCCGGCCCATTGCGCACGCACGAACGAGTCTTCGCCGCGTACGGCGTTGAAATCGCAGCTCCACAGCAACCGATCATAATCGTCCTGGCTGACGAACGGCAAAATCTGCACGGTCAGCGCCCCACGTACGCGCACATCGCCCACCTCCAGCCGGGCCTGGCCCAGCCAGCTGCCGACGTCAGCCAGAATGCGCCCTTGCGGCACCAGCAGGTGGGTCGGCTGGCTACCTGCCGCCAACGCATCCAGCCAATTGCCCAGCTGGGTGTTTTCATAGGCGAACAGCGAGATCAGCCGCGCCTGCACCTCGGGGTACACACCAAGCCGTTGCAAGAACGCCTGGCGGGCCTCGGCGGACTGTTCGAAGGCCTGGCGCCGCGCCAGCAGCGTGGCCTCGCGCAATAGGCCGCCGGTCTTCTCGGTAAAGCCGGGGAAGAAGAACACCTTGCGCAAGCCGTTGGCCTGGGGGGACGGCAAGCCGTGGCAGCCTTCCACCCAGTGCTCGGCGCTGAGGTATTCGAGGTTCAGCCACAGAGGCGGCTTCGCCCGGGCGCGCATGGCCTCGACATAGTGCGCCGGCAACTGGCAGGCGAAGGCGCCGATCACCACATCTGCGGGCTCAATCGGCACCCATTCGGCCGGCCACTGGCGCACATCGACGCCCTGCTGCCACTGCTGCAACGCTGCGGCATCGGCCCCGGGGCACATCGGCACGAAGGCATTCAGGTCGTCCACCCACAGGCGCACTGCGATTTCGTGCTCGTCCACCAGTTGCCGCGCCAGGCGCCAGGTCACGCCGATATCGCCATAATTGTCGACGACGGTGCAAAAGATGTCCCAGGTGGCCTTCATGTGCCCTCCCCCTCATGGTGCGGAAAACCGCGGATTCTGCGGATAAATTGTCGTCGACAAAAGCACCTGCGGGTAAAATTCGCCAGCAGCGTGCGACAATGCACGCCGCCCCACCCTGCCAGGAGGCCGCCATGCCCCGCCACCGCGAACTGAAGATCACCCTCAAGCCTTTGCAGCTGACCCTGTGCGTGGCCATTGGCCTGTGGCTGGGTGCCGTGGCCATCGCCGTGAGCCTGTGGCTGGCAGTGCAACTGTGGCCCGAGCAGGTGCAGCCGGTTGCCCAGGCCCTGGCCCCTGCCCTCGGCCAACCCGCCGCGCCCCCGGTGGATGCGCAGGGTGAGATGTTCGAGCGCTACAAGGGCATCCTGCAACAACAGGAACGGCAACAGGCCGCCGAGGCCGCCCAGGGTAACCCGCGCAACCTCAACAGCCCCAAGTGCCAGTTCTGGCTGCAACAGAACCGCACCGCACCTACCGATAAAAGCCAGGCCAATGTGCTGGAGTTCTGTTACTGAAGATGGACAAGCCCCTGCTTCTCACGCGCATCGTCGCGACCCTCGAACATGACGTGGACGTGCTGAGCCGCGCGGCGCAGACCGCGTACGAAGCCGCCACCGCCGAAGAGAACATCGCCGAGAACAAGTACGACACGCTAGGCCTGGAAGCCTCGTACCTCGCCACCGGCCAGGCGCGCCGCACGGCCGAGATCCGCCAGGCGCTGCAGATCTACCAGCAACTGCTGCTGCGCGACTACGACCCGCTGCGGGGTATACAGGTGAGCAATCTGGTGACCCTTGAGGATGAGGATGGCCAGCAGCGCCGGCTGTTTCTCGGACCCGAGGCGGCGGGGTTGAAGATTGGCGACGGGGACGAGCTGGTGACGGTGATTACACCACGCTCGCCGCTGGGGCAACAGCTGATGGGCAAGCGGGTCGATGATGAGGTGAGCCTGGGGGCACAGGTTCTGTTCATTAGTGAGGTCGTCTGAGCTGGCCTCTTCGCGGGGCAAGCCCGCTCCCACAAGATCATCTTCACTTAACCCAAGACTTGTGCGGTACCTGTGGGCGCGGGCTTGCCCCGCGAAAAGGCCGGGCTAGGCAACATTCATCTAAAGGCGCTGCAACGCATCGAATTGCCCCGCCAACCCCTGCTGCGCAAACTGCTCCACGACAAAATCGATGAACGCCCGCGTCTTCCTCGGCAACAGTTTGTGCTCGGCGTAATACAAGCTGATATGCCCATCGTCCACATACCAGTCCGGCAACACCCGCTGCAGTCGCCCTGCCTGCAGGTAAGGTACCGCAAACGGCAGACTGACCAATGCGATGCCCAAACCCTGCTGCGCAACCGCACAAGCCGCATCCGAATCACTCATGGTCATCGCCTGACGCAGCAGCAACGGCTGCTGCTCCTGCCAGCGGCTGGTCAGCGGCCAAGAGCGCACCCGTCCGGTCTGGGGTGAGCGAATCAGGATTCCGTCATGGCGCTGCAACGCCTGCGGGCCATCGATGGGTGGGCGCTGGTCCAGATAGCCAGGCGCCGCCACCAGCACCCGATGGGCGGGTGTCAACTTGCGCGCCACCACGCCCAATGGCAGCTCGAAACCACCCCCAATGGCCGCATCGAAACCCTGGCCGATCAAATCGACCTGGCGATTGTCGAAATGCCAGTCTGGGGTGATAGCAGGGTAACGACGCAAAAACTCCCCCAGCAGCGGCAACACATAGAGCCGCCCGAACACCGTGCCCATGCTCACCCGCAGCAACCCGGCCGGCTGGCCTTCGGCACTGGCCAGGTTGGCCACGGCATACTGGATGGTGCGAAAGCTGTCACTCACCTCCCCCAGAAAGCGCTGGCCCGCTTCGGTCAGGGTCAGCTTGCGGGTACTACGCTGGAACAGGCGCACGCCCAACCGGGCCTCCAGCTGGGCCACATGCTTGCCGACTGCGGCAGGCGTGAGGCTCAGACGGCGGGCAGCCTCGGCAAAACTGCCAACCTCGGCGCTACGGATAAAGCACTCGAGGGCGTTGAAAGACTCCATGGCCATGATTCACAACCAAAGGTTTACTCTGCTGATAGTGATTGCCATCTTATCAGCAGGTAATTAGCCACCGATACTGCGCCCATCCAAGGCATTCGGCCTTGCTTCCCAGCAGGAGATCAGCATGTCCAAACAACTCCCACTCGACGGTAAAGTTGCCCTGGTCCAAGGCGGTTCCCGTGGCATTGGCGCGGCCATCGTCCGCCGCCTGGCCCGCGAAGGCGCACGGGTTGCCTTCACCTACGTGAGCTCGGCCGGCCCGGCCGAACAGCTGGCCCAGGAAATCATCGGCAACGGCGGCCAGGCCCTGGCCCTGCGGGCCGACAGCGCCGACGCCGCAGCCGTGCAGTTGGCGGTGGATGACACCGCCAAGGCCTTCGGTGGGCTCGACATCCTGGTCAACAACGCCGGCGTGCTGACCGTGGCGCCGATTGCCGAGTTCGACCTGGCCGATTTCGACCGCATGCTGGCGGTGAACGTGCGCAGTGTGTTCGTCGCCAGCCAGGCAGCCGTGCGCTACATGGGCCAGGGTGGGCGCATCATCAATATTGGCAGCACCAACGCCGAGCGGATGCCGTTTGCCGGTGGTGCACCCTATGCCATGAGCAAGTCGGCACTGGTGGGGCTGACCCGGGGCATGGCCCGCGACCTTGGCCCGCAGGGCATTACCGTCAACAACGTGCAGCCCGGCCCGGTGGACACCGACATGAACCCGGCCAGCGGCGAGTTTGCCGAAAGCCTGATACCGCTGATGGCGATCGGGCGTTATGGGCAGGTGGATGAGATTGCCAGTTTTGTGGCTTACCTGGCGGGGCCGGAGGCGGGGTATATCACCGGGGCCAGTTTGACGGCCGATGGTGGCTTTGCGGCTTGATGTGGTGAAGGCGGCGGGGTGCAGGGCACTAAAACTCAACTGCCCTACCCCTACCGGCCCTAGAATAAAGCCCCCTGCCCTCGAGATCCCCATGAACACCCCAACCCTCAGTCGCGCCCTGATTCTGCTGATGGCCACCGCCACCGGCCTGGCCGTGGCCAGCAACTACTATGCCCAGCCGTTGCTGCACAGCATCGCCCAGCAATTCGGGCTGAGTACCGCCAGCGCCGGCAGCATCGTCATCGCCGCCCAGCTCAGCTACGGCGCCGGCCTGCTGTTGCTGGCACCGCTGGGCGACCTGTTCGAACAGCGCCGCCTGATCACTGTGATGACCGCCATCGCCACCCTCGGCCTGGTCATCAGCGCCTGCGCGCCGAACCTGCCGTGGTTGCTGCTGGGCACCGCGCTGACCGGCCTGTTCTCGGTGGTGGCGCAGATCCTGGTACCCATGGCCGCAACCCTGAGTGAGCCGCATCAGCGCGGGCGCGCGATCGGCACCCTGATGAGCGGCTTGTTGCTGGGTATCCTGCTGGCCCGCACGGCGGCCGGCTTCATGGCTGAACTGGGGGGCTGGCGCAGTATCTACGTACTGGCCGCCGTGCTGATGGCCATCACTGCCCTGGCCCTGTACCGCAGCTTGCCGCAGCATCACAACCCTGCCGGGCTGAAATACCCGGCGCTGATCGGCTCGATATTCCGCCTGTTCTACGAAGAACCGGTGCTGCGCCTGCGGGCGTTGCTCGGCCTGTTGGCGTTCAGCCTGTTCGCGCTGTTCTGGACACCGCTGGCATTTTTGCTGGCACAAGAGCCTTACTTTTACTCGGATGCGGTAATCGGCCTGTTCGGCCTGGCCGGCGCGGCGGGGGCACTGTCGGCCAACTGGGCCGGGCGCCTCGCTGACCGCGGCAAGGGCTCGCTGGGCACCACGGTGGGGTTGGTGGTACTGCTGCTGTCGTGGGTGCCGCTGGGCTTTGCCGAATACTCGCTGCCGGCCCTGCTGCTGGGGGTGCTGATGCTCGACCTGGCAGTGCAACTGGTGCACGTCAGCAACCAGAATGCGGTGATCGCGCTGCGGCCAGAGGCACGCACGCGGCTCAATGCCGGCTACATCACCTGTTACTTCATCGGCGGTGCGCTGGGGTCGCTGCTGGGCACGCAACTGTTCCAGCGCCAAGGCTGGATCGGCATCGTCGTTGCCGGGCTGGTGATCGGTACAGTGGCGCTGCTGGCCTGGGCGCTGGCCGAGCGCAAGCGCTTGAGCCGCGACACTGCAACGCACTACCCTCCGTCGCTTGGCCGTTGACTTGCCAGGGCAGGCAGCGCTCAGTAGGCGCTGGACAATGCCCTTCTGACAGGACGACCCAATGACAAGACTCACGGTGCAATCCGGCGATTTCTTGCAAGGTGAAGGCGAGTATCGCAACGGATCGCTCACACTCAAGACCCCGCGCAGCCCTTCGCCGGGCGAGCGGATCTCCCTCACGCGCATCAGCGACCTCAGGTTGGCCAGCCTGGAGTCCAGCCGCAGCCTGGGCACTGCCCTCGGCTGGGGTGTGGCGGGCGCCCTGGTGGCCGGCCCGGTGGGGTTGCTGGCCGGGCTCTGGCTGGGCGGCAAGGAGCAAGAAGCCACCTTCCTTGCCACCTTCAAGGATGGGCGCAAACTGTTGGCCGTCACCGATGGCAAGACCTGGTCGAAGATCGACGACAGTTGGCGCCAGCACAAGCGCCCGGCCAGCAACCACTGAATATCGCGAGGCCCTGATCGTTTCAGGGTGAAGGCGACTGTTAAGATGCCGCCTTTTTCACGGCCCGTACCGGCCTTCAGGAGCCCCGCATGCCCCCGCTTCGCCCCCGCCTGCCCCTGAGCTTGCTCAGCCTGGGCCTGGCCTTGCATTGCCCTCATGGTCTTGCCGAAGACAGCGTCATGCTGGAGCCACTGCGGGTTTCCGACCGCTATGGCGACGACGGCTACCAGGTACGCGAGGCGTCGGTAGCAGGCTTGCAGGCCGCGCCACTGCTCGACACCCCGGCCTCAGTCAGCGTGTTCAGCCAGCAACTGCTGGAGGACCGCCAGGTGCGCAAGCTCAGCGAAGTGCTGCAAAGCGATGCCTCGGTGGGTGAAAGCTATGCGCCCATCGGCTATTACGAAAACTTCAACGTACGCGGCTTCGCGCTCAATGCCGCCAGCAGCTACCGGATCAATGGCCAGACCCTCGCTGGCGAGCAGAACGTGGCCCTGGAAAACAAGCAGCAAGTGGAGCTGCTCAAGGGCTTGTCCGGCCTGCTGAGTGGCGTTTCGGAGCCTGGCGGGCTGATCAACTACGTGACCAAACGCGCCGAAGACGTGCGTAGCGTGACGGTGTCGACCAACGAACAGGGCGAGCGCTACCTGGCCACCGACCTGGGCGGCTGGTTCGGCAGTGAGCGGCAGTTCGGCCTGCGCGCCAACCTGGCCCATGAGGACATCCGCAGCTATGTCGACCATGCCGACGGCAAGCGCGACTTCGCCTCGCTGGCCTTTGACTGGCAGATCAACCCGGATGCTACCTTGCAGCTGGACGCCGAGTACCAGCACCGCGAGCAGCGCTCGGTTCCCGGTTACCAGTTGCTCGGCGGCACGCAGGTGCCCCACGGTATCGACCCGGATGATCGCCTGGCCTACCAACAGTGGGCCAAGCCGGTGCAGAACGATTCGCTGAACCTGGGTGGGCGCTTCGAATACCGCTTCAGCGAGACATGGACCGGGACGTTGAGTGCATCGCGCAGCAAGGTGGTGATCGACGATTACAGCGCGTTTGCGTGGGGCTCGAGCGAGGGCGCGTTCTTCGCCAGCAATGGCGACTACGACATCTATGACTACCGCAGCCCGGATGACACGCGCCGCACCGATGAGGCACAAGCCACGCTCAATGGCCGCTTCGATGCCTTGGGCGTGGGGCACGACCTGACAGTCGGTGGCAGCGCCCAACGCCGTACCGTGGATCAACGGCCCTATTACAACGAGTGGCTGGGCACCGGCAACATCTACACCGGCGCGCCAGCCCTCGCCCCCTCCGACAAGCCGATCGGCTCAAGCGAGCGACGCCTGGACAGCCGCCAGTACGGTCTGTTCGTCAATGATCGCATCAGCTTCAACGAGCAGTGGCAGACCGTGATCGGCGCTCGCGAAGTGCGCCTGGACGAAAAAACCTGGGACGAAACCGGTGTTGCCGGGCGCCATACCCGTCAGTACCAATTGCTGCCCAATGCCGCGCTGATCTACAAGCCGAGCCCGGACACCACGCTGTACGCAAGCTACTCAAAAGGCTTGTCGGCCGGTGGCACCGCCCCCTGGTTTGCCAGCAACGCTGCCGAAATCCTCGCCCCGACCTTGTCTCGCCAACTGGAGCTGGGCATCAAGCGTGACTGGCAGGGCTTAAGTTTCACTGCCGCGCTGTTCCAGATCCGCCAGGCGTACCAATACGCACGCCCGGATGGCGAGGGTAACTTCACCTACGTCCAGCAAGGCCAACAGAAGAACACCGGCCTGGAGCTGGGTGCCAGCGGCTGGGTGACCTCGAACCTGCAGGTTCAGGCCAGCGCCGCCGCCATCCGCGCGCGGGTAAAAAACAGCGGGACCGATGCTTACGAAGGCCACCAGGCCATCAACGTGCCCAAGCTGCGTGCGGCCCTGCAGGCCGAATACAGCCTGCCGGTACCGGGCCTGGCGTTACTCGGAGGTGCGCGCTACAGCGCCAGCAAATATGCCAGCCAGGCGGGCAATGTCGAGGTGGGAGGTTATACCGTCTTTGATGTGGGTAGCCGTTACCGCACGCGCATCGGGGGGTATGACACGGTGCTGCGGTTGACCGTGGATAACGTGTTCGATAAACGCTACTGGCGCGATGTGGGGGATTACCTGGGGGACAACTACCTGTTCCAGGGCGCGCCGCGCACGGCACGCTTGTCGGCATCCGTGAGCTACTGATCAACCGCCTGTGGGGGCGGGGTTACTCGCCCCCACAGGATGGCAAGGGGCCACGCAGCAGCGCCATTAGTGCTGTGAAAACAAAAAGCCCCCGCGCTTTTCAGCGCGGGGGCTTTTTGTAGAATGTGGCGGTGAAGAAGGGATTTGAACCCTTGATACGATTTCTCGTATACACACTTTCCAGGCGTGCTCCTTCGACCACTCGGACACTTCACCGTTTCTCTTCAAGCCTTTCAGCCTGTCGAGGCGCGCTAATTTAGTGGAAGAGCTTTTCTTTGGCAAGCATTTTTTTCAGAAATTTCATGCGTTTATGCAAATTCACTGAAAACCCGAGGTCGCCAGGGCAATGCTGCCATTCTCGCCTGCGCTTTTACCGCCTGCACAGGCCCTGCCCCGGCGCGCCAAGGCATGCCGGGCAAACGCTGACCGGCCAGTCAGCCTTGCTGCTTTACCTGGCAGGCAGTGCTGGGTAACGTCGCAAGCACGCCACCCAAAGGACTCTGCCATGAGCGAGCTGATTACCTACCACGCCGAAGACGGCATCGCCACCCTGACCCTGAACAACGGCAAGGTCAACGCCATCTCGCCGGATGTCATCATCGCCTTCAACACCGCCCTCGACCGCGCTGAGCAGGAACGTGCCGTGGTCATCATCACCGGGCAGCCGGGCATACTCTCTGGCGGCTACGACCTCAAGGTCATGACCGCCGGCCCCAAAGAAGCGATCAGCCTGGTCACCGCCGGCTCCACCCTCGCCCGCCGCCTGTTGTCGCACCCGTTCCCGGTGATCGTCGCCTGCCCTGGCAATGCCGTGGCCAAAGGTGCCTTCCTGCTGCTGTCGGCCGACTACCGCATCGGCGTCGAAGGGCCGTACAAGGTGTGCCTGAACGAAGTGCAGATCGGCATGACCATGCACCATGCCGGCATCGAGCTGGCCCGTGACCGCCTGCGCCGCTCGGCCTTCCACCGCTCGGTGATCAATGCCGAGATCTTCGACCCGCAAGGGGCGCTGGACGCCGGCTTCCTCGACAAGGTGGTGCCGGCCGAGCAACTGCACGAAGCAGCGCTGGCCGCTGCCCGTGAATTGAAGAAGCTGAACATGCTCGCGCACAAGAACACCAAGCTCAAGGTGCGCAAGGGCCTGCTCGATGCCCTGGATAAAGCCATCGAGCTGGACCAGAACCCGATGGGTTAAGCCAAAGACCCACCCCGACATTTGCCTCTTCCAGTGTACAGTCGTACACTGGAATTCGACTGTCTGGTGTGAGTCTCGTCATGCTTTATTCGTTGCGCATGCTCCTGTTAGGCCTGCATTTTCTGCTGGTGGGCGGCATAGGCCTGGTGATCGGCCTGTGCCGCCCCTTCAACCCCGACAACAGCCGGCTCTTCGCCCGGCTCTATAGCGTGCCGGCCACCTGGCTGATGCGTATCCGGCTAAAGGCCGAAGTCGGCCCGCTGTTCGATCACCCTCCCGGGTGCGTCATCGTCGCCAACCACCAGTCCAATTTCGACCTGTTCGTCATTGGCCAGGTGGTGCCGAAGCGCACCGTGGCCATCGGCAAGAAGAGCCTGGGCTGGATCCCGTTGTTCGGCCAGCTGTTCTGGCTGGGCGGCAACGTATTGGTCGACCGCAAGAACCCCTACCAGGCGCGCAAGGCACTGCAAAAGACCACGCATGTTCTGCATAACGACACCTCGATCTGGATCTTCCCGGAGGGCACCCGCAACCCGGACGAGCACCTGCTGGCCTTCAAGAAAGGCGCCTTCCACATGGCCATCGAAGCCGGCGTGCCGATCGTGCCAGTGTGCGTCAGCCGTTATGCCCGGCGCCTGAGCCTGAACAGCTGGCGGCGGCGAACGGTGATCGTGCGCTCGCTGCCACCGATTGCCACGGCAGGCTTGAGCCAGCGGGACATCCCCGCACTGATCGAGCAGTGCCGCAGCCAGATGCAGCAGTGCATCGACCGCATGGAAGCTGAACTGGCGAGCCACTAGGTTGCCCTCAAGCGCCTTACAGCCCAAGCTGTAAACCGTGTTCAACCGAATAAGTGGACAACCATGGGTCGAGTCGTGGCATCGGCGGTGTACAGCGCCGGCAGAAAAGTCACCAATATCAGCATCGACGAAGGCAGCGAATGGGCGTGCAAGCCTGGCCACTTCGTCTGGATCGGCCTGGAGGAGCCCAACGCCGAGGAGCTGGCCACCCTGCAGCGCCAGTTCAACCTGCACGAGCTGGCCATCGAAGATGCCCTGGAAAAACACAGCCGGCCCAAGCTTGAAACTTTTGGCGACGCGCTGTTCATCGTCACCTATTCGCCGGTGCGTCATGAGGGCAAGCTGGAGTTCATCGAAACCCACATCTTCGCCGGCAATGGCTACATCATCACCTGTCGCAACGGCCACTCCAAATCCTATGCCCTGGTGCGCCAACGCTGCGAGGCGCGGCCTTTGCTGCTGGAACACGGCGAGGACTTCGTGCTGTACGCGCTATTGGATTTTGTGACCGAGAACTACCAACCGGTCAGCGAAGCCATTCATGGCGAGATCGAGGAGCTGGAGCAGAGCGTGCTCGGTGGCTCGCTGCAGGAAGATGACATCCGTCGCCTGCACAGCCTGCGCCGCGATATTCTGCGCTTACGCCGCTACGTGGCGCCGATGGTGGAGGTGAGCGAGGAACTGCAGCGTTTGAGCTTCCCGTTCATCGACAAGAACATGCGCCCTTACTTTCGCGACGTGCAAATTCACGTTACGCGGCAGATGGAGGACCTGGCTGGCATTCGCGATATCGCCAGCCAGACCATCGAGATCGGCATGTTGCTGGAGTCGTCGCGCCAGAGCATCGTGCAGCGCAAGTTCGCGGCCTGGGCAGCGATACTGGCCTTCCCTACGGCGATTGCCGGGATCTATGGGATGAACTTTCAGAACATGCCCGAACTGGGGTGGCAGTACGGGTATTTTGGCGTGCTGGGGGTGATTGGGCTGGGGTGCACGGGGTTGTATGCCAGCTTCAAGAAATCGGGTTGGTTGTGAGATTGCCGGGGCCGCTTGGCGACCCCAAACCCTCACGCCAGATTACCCTTGTTCACCGGCTGCTCAATAAACCGCAACATCCACTCCCCCACCAGGTCGCCCTGATGCTCGGTGGCCAGGCTGGCCACGGCCTTGTGGTAAACCTCATCGCCCAGATACGCCTGGCGCGCATCCAGTAACGCTTTGGAGTAGTCGTGCACGAACTCCGGATGCCCCTGGAAGCACAGCACCTGGTCACCAATGTGGTAGGCGGCGTTTGGGCAGAAGTCGCTGGAGGCAATTACGGTAGCGCCTTGCGGCAACTCGGTCACCTGGTCCTGGTGGCTGATCAGCAAGGTCAGCTCGGACATCTGCGGGTCCATCCACGGCGCATGTGCCGCCAGTGAGTAACGGTGGATACCCACCCCCCAGCCCTGCTCCGCCCGTTCAGCCTTGCCACCCAGGGTCAGGGCCAGCAGTTGATGGCCGAAACAGACGCCCAGCAGCTTCTCGCCGCGTGCGTAAAGCTTCAACAGGTAGGCCTTGAGTTGCTGGATCCACGGATCGGAACCGAACGAATCGGCCTTGCTGCCAGTCACCAGATAGGCATCGAACACTTCATCGTCGGCGGGGTAGTCGCCGTTCATCACGTTGTACACACGAAACTCGGCGGCGATCGACTGACGCGAGAACAGCTGCTCGAACATCCTGCCATAGCCGTGGTACTGCGCCGTCAACTCCGGTCGCAGGACATCGGTTTCCAGGATGCAGATGCGTAACGACATAGGGATAGTCCTGAACGACATGGGTGGGAATCTGCTGTAGAGACTGCCGCGAAAGGCACGTACAAGCAAGTAGGCCGCACTGACGAACGGTCATATTTTGCCGGCGTATCGTTGGCGCCAACGCAGCGGTCTAGTGAGAGCATGCCAGCCAGCTGGCAATTGGCCTCATAACGCAATGAAATTAACTGACCTTACAATTAGAACAAAGGGTTCTCAAACATGGATGCCACACACCCTACTGTTGGTTGTATATGCACGTTCAAGAGGCAAGCAGACCAGGCGACAACAGTCGCCACTGCGATCGACCCGAGACGCGACAAGGAAGCCAACGGGTATTCAGGAATAACAACAAGAAGGCGGTCCGCCATGTTCAGACAATCAAAAATACGCCAAGCGGGGCTCATTGTCTTTGCCACGACTTTACTGCTGATCCTGCCGAACCTGACACGTTTGTTCGGCTGACGGCGGCTGTGGCGCCAACAGGCAACGCACAGGTAACCTGCCGGCCTTGATGGTCGGAGATTAACCATGCGCCAATGCCTTGCCCTACTCGCCTTGCTACTGAGCCTGCCACTGTCGGCGGCGCAGCTGCACCTGGAGGCGGGTGCACACTCGCGCCAGTGGAGCAGCGCTGAACTGCTTGGCCACCCGCAGGCCCAGGACATCCGCATCGAGCAGGACGTTTCCTATAAGCGCCCCATGCACTATCGGGCCGTACCCCTGGCTGCGTTGCTGCAGGGGGTAGGCGCCAGCGCCCACCTGCAAGCCGTGGCCCTGGATGGTTTTGCTGCCGAAATGCCCGCCGCCCCACTGCTGCAGGAAGGGCCGGCACGTGCCTGGCTGGCGATCGAAGACCCCGCCAAACCGTGGCCAGGGCTGGGCAAAGGCAAACCGAGTGCCGGGCCGTTCTATCTGGTATGGACGGCACCGCAAGCCAGTGGCATACGCCCGGAACAATGGCCGTTTCAGATCGCCACCATCCGCCGCCTGGCCTCGGTCGAACAGCGTTTCCCCGCGCTATTGCCAGACCCGAAGCTGCCGGCCGAGCACCCGGTGCGCCAGGGCTTTGCGCTGTTCCAGCAGAACTGCCTGGCCTGCCACCGCCTCAATGGTGCAGGTGACGCCCAGCTGGGGCCGGACCTGAACCTGCCGCACAACCCTACCGAGTACTTCCAACCGGCGTTTCTGCGCCAGCTGATACGTGACCCACAGAGCCTGCGGCGCTGGCCACAGGCGAAGATGCCGGGGTTTACAGAGGGTGTGCTGAGCGACCAGGAGCTGGATGCGCTATTGGCTTATCTGGGGCATATGGCTGGGCGCAAGCGCTGAGATGCTGGGGCTGCTTGGCAGCCCCCGGTCCATGAGTGTCAGGCGCACAACCGCTCGTGCTTGACACCCCACCCTTCGACTTCGCCGCCGTAGGGTGACACGAGCTGCTCGAACGTATCTTCGAAGTCGCCAATCCCTCCATAAGTGGCATACATGACCTTGCTCAGTTCAAGGTACCAGGCGCCGTCTTTCATTTCGCGCACCTGGGCGTTGAGGGACTCGCCACGAAATTGCCCGGCTGCACGACGTGCGCCGGCTTCGTCTGGGAATACTGCGTAGAACTCGATGGGATGGATACGGGTGAAATCGAAACCGCCAGCTTTCATCTGGCGCAGGACATTGCTGCTGATATCGTCGTTCTGGCTGCTCATGAATCGTCCTCCTGCAAAGCAATGGATAGACTTTCCGGGCACTACGTACCTGCCGGCGGTGCCGGGCAGATCGAGTTGTATAGAGCTGATGCAAGACGCGAATTGAAAGGTGCCGGCCCGCAGAAAAGGCTGGCACCTGGCTCCAGCGTAGTGCCTGGGCAGGCACCACGTCAACGCACGGATCAGGGCGCTTCGTGAATATCGGTGATGGTCACGCCAGTTTGCTCCTTGAGCCAGCGTGCCGTGGGGGATACTGTGCGGTCCTGGAAGTCGTTGAGGTCCAGCTCATCCATGACCGGAAACAGCTGCGAGCGAATAGCACGGGCCGCGTCTTCTTCGCTGGGGCACTGCTCGGCCCGCAGCTTCAATGACGTCGGTTCGCCTTTCTGGTCGGCAAAGATGACTTCCCACTCTTTCATTGGACGAGCCCTCTCAATCAAACAACGCCGGGTGTGTGACGTCTGTATAGCTTGACCTTGGGCGGGGGCAATTGTTCAGTTGGCAGGACTCTGTGGTGGCGTTCGGGCCGCTTCCACACTTGCCGACGAGGGGCCGCACGGCGGCCCCTGTTGCAGCGTTACTTCGGTGTGCCGTGCACGACACCTGCGGTGTTGTCCAACAGGCTCTTGGTCGCGGTCTGGATGTACGCTTCAAGCTTTTTCAGCATTTCCGGCTGGTCCGGGCTTTCGATCAGCTCGGCCTTGAACTCGCTGCCCAGTTGGTAGCGGTACATGCGCGGGCTCATGTCCTTGGACTCGATGAGGATGCGGTCACCCTGCACCAGGCCAACGATCTGCTCGCTGCCCGACGGCTTGATCATGCCAACGCCCTGGTCGCCCTCAGGCAGGTTGAGCAGGTCGCGGCCCCAGCACTGATGGCGGGTCTGGCCACCCAGGCGGCCCATGATGGTCGGTACGATGTCGACCTGGGTACCGACGGTGTGGTCGACCGCACCGAACTTCTCCTGGATGCCCGGGGCAATCAGCAGCAGCGGCACGTTGAAGCGGCCTAGGTCCAGTTCGGTGACCTGCTGGTGGTTGCCGAAGCCGTGGTCACCGACGATGACGAACAGCGTCTCCTTGAAGTACGGCTGTTTGCGCGCCTTCTCGAAGAACTGGCCCAGGGCCCAGTCGGAGTAACGCATGGCGGTCAGGTGCTCGTCCAGGCGGGCCCTGGCCGGTGACCGGCTCTACCGGCAGGTCCTTGGGCAGCGCGTACGGGGTGTGGTTGGACAGGGTCTGCAGCAGCGCATAGATCGGCTTCTTGCCGTCGTGCTTGGGCCAGTTCCTCGGCGCCCACGGTCGAACATGTCCCTGGTCGGACACACCCCAGGTCGGGTCGGGAGAACACCGGGTTGACGAAGTAGTTACGGCCAATGAAGTTGGTCATGCCCTGGTTGCCGAAGAAACCGGACTGGTTGTCCCAGGCGAAGTCACCCGTTGTAGACGTACACATCGTCGTAGTCGCGGGCGCTGAGCAGTGCCGGCAGGCCAGACAGCTTGTGGCCGCCTTCCGGGGTCTGCATCAGGTATTCGAAGCCTGGCAGGTTGGGGGGGAAGCAATCCATGGTGGAGAACATGCCCTGGTGAGTATGGGTGCCGTTGGAGAAGAAGCGGTTCGAACAACAACCCTTCTTTGGCCAGCTTGTCAAAGTACGGGGTGATGTTGTTGGGGCTGCCCAGGGCGCCTACCGAGTGGCCGGCGAAGCTCTCCATGAGGATCACCACGACGTTTTTGATCGGCATGGGTGCGCTCGGCTGGCGGTACGAAGTCACGGCGGATCGCAGCCTCGTCGGCGTCGACCAGGGTATCGTGGGCGGTCAGCAGTTGCTCGCGCACGGTCTGCGTGGCCAGCGGCTGGTCCAGCACAGGCTTCCAGATATTGGCGCGGTCTTCGCCGAAGCGGCTCTTGGCTGCGTCAATCAGGGTCAGGGTGCCGTTCAGGCCAAGCTGGTTGACGAAGTTGGAGTCGGTGGTAAAGGCATCACCCCAACGCATCGGCGGGCCCTGGCGCAGGGTGCCACGGGCAGCAACCACGGCCACCAGCAGGATCACCATGAACACCGCCAGCCGGTTGTACCACTTTGCTGCAGGGCGCTGCAGGGTAGCGCCGGCCGACTGGCTGCCACGGGTCATGCGGTCGACGCCCTTGAACAGCAGGCTCAGCAGCCAGGTACCAACGACCCAGGCCAGCAGGTAGCGGACCACCGGGAAGCCGTACCAGAGCATGCTCATGACGGTCTTGGGGTCTTCCTTGATGTACTGGAACACCAGCCCGTTGAGGCGCTGGTGGAACTCGCGGTAGAAGTCCAGCTCCATCAGGCCGAGGAACATCACCACGCTCGAGGCGATGGTCAGCCACAGCCGGAACACGCCACGGCGGGCCATGGCCCAGGGGCTGAGAATGGCCAGCAGCAGCGGAATGCTGATGTACACCACCACCCGCAGGTCGAAGCGCAACCCGTTGAGGAAGCCTTCGGCGACGGTCGCATAGGGCGTATCGCCGATCATGTCGCTGTTGTAAACCAACAGCGCCAGGCGCACGAGGCTGAGCATCAGCATGATGACCAGGGCGCTGAGCAGCGTGTAGGCCAGGTGGGATTTCAGGGTCGGCGCGAACGACGCTCGCGCGCCCTGTCTCAA